>NZ_JARVSY010000064.1:0-2580 GCF_030208925.1 Rhodococcus sp. MEB032 | reverse complement strand
TGTCGACGGCCATCGTAAGCTCCCCACTGGCGGCCATTTATGGCGCATTTTGTGGCCATGGTTTCTCCCCGCGTACGGCCAGATAGTTCCCCACCTGCTGTGAGTCAGATTCGGTCCCGGCAACGCTGGGTGGATGAAATCGAGCAGGGAGATCATGGAAATTTTGGAGGCGTACGACCTCACGGGTAGTTATCGGGCGGCGGCGGAGCTGGCTGGGTGTGATCACCACACGGTGGCCCGGTATGTGCAGATGCGCGCTGCGGGGCAGCCGCCGGACCGCCGGCGGCATCGAGCGCGGGCGATCGACGACTTTCTGCCGAAGATCGAGGAGTTGGTGGTCCGCTCGCAGGGCAAGGTCCGCGCGGATGTCATCCACGAACGGATCGTCGCGCTGGGGTTCACCGGCGGTGAGCGGACCACGCGCCGGACGGTCGCGGAGGCGAAGGCCCAGTTTCGGGCTGGTCGGCGGCGAGTGTATCGGCCGTGGGTAACCGAACCTGGGCTGTGGTTACAGTACGACTTCGGTGACGGGCCAACGATTTCCGGCCGGAAGACGACGTTGTTCTGCGCATGGTTGGCGTGGTCGCGATTTCGGGTGGTGATCCCGATCTGGGACAAGACATTGCCGACGGTGGCGGCGTGTTTGGATGCGACATTCCGCCGCTTGGGCGGGGTTCCGGTCTATGTCCTCACCGACAACGAGAAGACCGCGACGATCGATCACGTGGCCGGGATCGCGGTCCGCAATCCGGAGATCGTGGAGGTGGCACGGCATTACGGCACGACGCTGCGGACGTGTTTACCTGCTGATCCGGAGTCGAAGGGAGGAAGTGAGGCGACGGTGCGGATCGCCAAAGCCGACCTGTTGCCGAAGGAGGTGAACCTGCGCGAGCAGTATCACTCTTTCGGTGAGCTCGAGTCGGCTTGCCGGCAGTTCTGCACCGACGTCAACACCCGCGTCCACAGCTCTACTCGGCGGCGGCCGGTCGAGCGGCTGGCCGAAGAGTTGCAGCGGCTGCATCCGCTGCCGAAATCTCCGTTCACCGCGGTGTTCGGCACTACCCGGCGGGTGAACTGGGAGTCGACGATCTCGGTGGAAGGGGTGCGGTATTCGGTGCCGCACACGTTGATCGACACTCGGGTCTGGGCCCGCTTCCATGGTGAGGAGCTGATCGTGACCGCCGTCGACAATGATGGCGGTGCAGTCGAAGTCGCGCGGCACCGCCGCGGCCAACCCGGTTCACCGGTCCTCGACAACGACCACTACCCACCCCGCCCAGACCGCGACGCCGCCGACCGGGTGCCCAAGCCTCGTACCGCCGCCGAGCTCGCCTTCCTACAGTTGGGCCAGGGTGCCAACAGCTGGCTGGTCGAGGCTGCCGCCGCGGGAGCGCGCCGCATCAGGGCGAAGATGGCCGAGGCCGTGGACCTTTCGAAGCTGCACTCCCCGGACGCAGTCGACAGAGCGTTGGGGACGGCGGCGATGACCGGCCGGTTCGCCGATCGGGACCTGATCTCGATCCTCGACTACCAAGTCACCCACGAACACGCTGATCCGGTCCGTCGCAGCGAGAACCACACTCTGCAACCGGGCACCGCCGCCTGGTCCACCTTCGGCCAGACACCAGCGCCGGCCAGCCCAGCCACTACTGACGATGAAAGCGATGACGCCTGATGAGCACCCCTTTGCGCACTGTTACCAGCGCTAACGGCGACCCGTTGGCCGAGGCGATCGACCTGACTAAACGCCTGAAACTGCCCCATATCCGCAGGTCCTTGAGCGATATCATCCCGACCGCGAAAGCCCAACGCTGGGACCCCGCCGAAGTCGTGCGGGTTCTCCTCGCTGAGGAAGCCGCCGGCCGGGACCGGGCGAACCTGCACACTCGCCGCAAACGCGCGGGTTTCCCTACCGGCAAGACCTTCGGCGACTGGGACGAAACGAAATCGTCGATTCCCCGCGCCACCCAGGACGCGCTCCGCACCCTGGAGTGGGTCGGGCGGCGTGAATGTTTCTGCGTCTGTGGGCCTTCGGGAACTGGCAAGTCTCACTTCACCGAGGCACTCGGGCAGGCCGCAGTCGAAGCTGGGCTGGCGGTGTCTTGGTTCACCATCGAAGACCTCGGTGCCCTGGTCCGCCGGCACCGTGCCGACGACTCCATCGCCCGAGCCCTGACGAGGATCATCCGCTCCGACCTGATCATCGTCGACGACATCGGTCTGCTCCCGGTCTCTGAAGACGCCGCCGAAGGATTCTATCGCCTCGTCGACGCTGCCTACGAACGCCGAGCGATTGCCGTCTCAAGCAACCTGCACCCCTCCGGCTTCGACGAGATCATGCCCAAAACATTGGCCACCGCCACCGTTGACCGGCTCCTGCACCATGCGCACGTCGTCGTCACCGACGGCGACTCCTTCCGCCTCACCGAAGCCACCACCGGCAAGGGGGTGAAGCCCTTCAGCTAACCCAAATCAGAAAGCGGGTGGGGAAAAACAACTGGCCGCCACCGGGGAGAACCCGTGGCCACCAGCGGGGAGAACTACTGGCCGCCTACGGGGAGAACTTCGTGGCCATTGACA
>NZ_JARVSY010000038.1:0-3054 GCF_030208925.1 Rhodococcus sp. MEB032 | reverse complement strand
ATCAGGCGAGGACAGTCAGGCCGTGCGGACGGTTGTTGAACGACTCGCAACCGTCCGCGGTCAAGGCAGCGGGTGCGAGCGCCATTTCGGCCGACCACGAGGTCTGTCGCGGCAGATGGATTGACGGACATTTCTTGATCCCAGAAGTGCTCCAAAGCTCCTTGAGCGATGTGGGCTGGGTGATTGACAACCTTGCTGCGTACATGAAAGGCGTGGCGGGGGTCTTAGAGAATCGCATACACGTAGCTTTGGGTTTCGACATAGCCGCAGGGAGAAGTGTTTTCCTGGATTTCGTCGTAAGGTCATCCCCCTTTCCTGTGGTTGCCCCGGCAGTGGTGGAATCGAATAACTGGCGGCTCTACACGGGCTACCCCGCAGTGGATTGGCTAATCGTCGCTAACTTGAGCGTCGCAGTCATCCACGAGAAAGGCAACGGCGTGGGAATTCGAACCTTGGGTGTTGCGCGGCGCAGAGCGAGGACTGTTCGGGCCCGACTTGTTTGTCTGGAGCGATCTCTATTCCAAGCCACTCGACATCGGAAGTGAAGGCACATGGGTGGACGGTGGTCACCGCGCCGCTTTGATCGCAGCAGCGGGAGCGCATCACGTTGTCATAGCCGATTGAGCTAGGCGGCCAACATGGGCGTGACCGAGGTGTGTGCTTTGAAACCTAGGACATCGTCACACCCCGAAAAGCGAACGCCTATAACATGTTTCAGCCGGTCGCGCCCATTCGCCCTCGGCGGTCGCGTTACATAACGGAACGCGTGTCTACGCATTCCCTAAGGCGCGCAGCCGTCAATAGTTGTGGGAAGCCCGCATCTTGAATGTCGAAGAGTGCGCCGACAAGTTTCGAGCCGACACGGCATGAAGCAAGAAGGCCGTAGGACTCCATGACGTTTCTCGGATCTGGACGGCAATGCCCAGTGGAGCTACCTGAACGAGCGACTGGATTGTCCGAATCACGCGTCGAGCCCGCGGGCGGCGCCGATGCCGTTTAGATCGCGGAAAAGAACCGAATGAAGGCCCGCCTGCCTAAGGCACTCAAAGCCGTGCTCGAGGAGTTCCCTCGCCGCCGGAGATGTCCGAGAAGCTCTGAATCAGAATGTGTTTCGTGCAAGCGGCAACAAAACGCTATGAATCGCACCCGATCGAGATGCTGCGAACTCGGCAAGACTTGCGTCCCACGCATGCCGACGCTCACGACCGATGTGCGGTTGACGTTCTTGGGTAGCCTACCCAAGAACGTGGTCAGGAGATGATCATCTGCTCGCTGCCGATCTTCACCTACGGAATGGTCACTCTCACCGTGTCTCCCGCCCGCCTATGCAAAGCCTCCGGCCTCGATCCTCGTTTCTTTCGTGGCCGCGGACCGACTACGAGCCGCGGCCGATCACGTGGTGCGCACCGACTAGAGAACAGACGGAGCTGACCTACTCTCGTATATACGCCTAGCGCGCGACCCGGAGACCAGGGAGACAATGAGCGAGGACCGCACTCGTGACGATTCAGTGTCGATCATGATGGTGGACAACGAGACCACCGCAGCCGCCTGGGCCCGGCGATCTACGAGAGCTCACACCTTCCCGAGGCCGAGATGCACGTCTGAGCCGAACTGAGGCGAGCAGTACACGATCCTTGGTCTTCACCGGCGATAGTGGCATTTCGGTGTCGAGGCTCTGTTCTGGTTGATCGATACCGAGCCAGTCTTCAGACGCTTTGTCGTGTGGTGAGCCTTGGAGGTGTCGCGAGTCCAGATGCCCGCCGCGAGGACGTAGATGGAAATGTTTGCGGTGGTGATTGTCCGTCGTCCGCGTTGAACGGCAGCGCCGCCACGACCGGTCCGAAGATCTCCTCCTGAACGATGGAGAAGTCGGGCTTGACGTCAACGAAGACGGTCGGCTCGACGAAGTAGCCTATCGGTCCGAGTTGGGTGGTGGGATCGAGTCCTGGCCCGATCTTGACCTGGCTTGCAGCGTGCGCGACAGCCTCGGTGAACTTCTCGAAGATGGTGTCCTCGACGCACGACGAGTACCCGCAAACGCAGCACTGTCCGTGGTTGAACAGCCACGCGTTGAGCGAACCCTCCACCGCGGAATCGAAATCCGCATCGGTGAGCACGATGTGGAGCTCACTATAGAGCTGGATCTGGCTAGCGGCAGATTGTGGGTAGTCGATTTATCTCGAGGTTGTGCGTCGAGTCGTGGGTGCTGTGGGTGGGCGGATGTTGGATGTTGAATCGGTGGAAACCCTCCGGCCGTGATCGGAAGCACGGAGCTTGGTTGCTATATTCAACAGCAGTTCGAGCGATGTTGTGGATAGCCCATTCGCGGCCCGCAGTAGCTCTCTGAACGCTGAGTCGCAAAGCAGCTCTACGATTTTGGCGTCGTCTTTCTCGATGAGGGTACGGTCCCCGGCCCAGCAAGAGGTGAAGAAGTGGTCGGAGGAGACGCCGAAATAGTTGGCCAGCGCAGTCACGACATCATCGGACGGGCTCGTGCGGACTCCACTGCGCAACTGCGACAGATACGGTGCCGAGATCCGGCATCCGCGGTCGAGAAAAGCTCTCGCCACGGCGCCGTTGGTCGGTTGTGGATTCGAGGCTGCGAACAACTCGTTCAAACGGACCTGGAAAGTGTTCTTGTTTTCGTCAGATACATGTCTGACCATCACCCACCCATCTCCTTTTTCTTCGTTCGTGCGCGATGCTTTCTCGCGCTGCATTTCACTGCTGCAATTTCGACGGGTCGATTCTCGCGGCGATTGCCGGATCTGTCCTGTCATGGTGTTGGTAATGCACTGATGGCATGCCCAGACATTTGCATGCAATGGACCAAGTGAGGGGTCCGTATGGTTGTTCGGCCTCGATCGTCTGCCTTCGGTGGACCGGTAACTACGCGGCATCCCGCAGCGTATTGACACTGACGGTGTTTCGGTTCGTACTCGTCGGTAGGCTCCTGTTCTGGTGGGCGTTCACTCGGTCCGACATTCTCGTTGACGGGGGCCGAAGGCCCTACTTGCCGCGGATGGCGTCGAATACCTTGGGGTCGACCAG
>NZ_JARVSY010000047.1:0-4372 GCF_030208925.1 Rhodococcus sp. MEB032 | reverse complement strand
GCACGGAATCACGATCTTGGTGAAGGCAGTCGGAATGGCGTACGCCGCTTACCGTTCGATCGTCGAAAGTGCCACCGACAGTGAGGATGCAACGAGTATTGCATCTGACCTCACCGTAGGCCGGGGACCGATCCGCGTCCCTCAGCCCCGCGAGAAGATCGCCCACAATATTGCGGAGCCGGAGGAAGAGGATCTAGACGTAGACGCCACAGCGGTGGATGCGAAGGCCGGCAACGAGGACGCTTTTGCGGACTTTGCGGAGCCATTTTTCGTGGACGAAATGACGAATGAAGACGTCGACGACATCCTCGATCCCCAAGACACAGCTACGGAGTTCCCAGCCCGTCGAGACATCGAAGGAACACAGGGCGACACGGAGGCGGGCATAGACGATCTCATGGCCTTCATTGCCGGGTCGGATCTCGCGAAGAACGTGAAGGACACAGCGGTCCGCAAGCTCACGAACCCGAACCTCACGTGGGAAACCATCGCTCTGGAATCGAAGCCGCCTGTCGCGACATCGACCGCATGGCGCCGGTACGAGAAGTTCGATGCCGCAGCGCGAGAAGCAGGCTTCGACAGTCCACCATTGCCCGACCTGCGAGCCGCCGAGAACCCGATGCGCAGCGAACTCGCCACCGTTTGACCCACACCCACCAATAAAGGGGTGGCCCTGGCGGTGCTGTAACACCGTCAGGGCCGATGACCACAGAAAGCACCTGTGACCATGAACAATCATACCGACCGCTCCGAAGGCATTGACCACGGCAAAACCGGCCGACCACCTATGCAGCCACGAGCGAAAATCACCCGAGAAGCGATCCTCGAGGTGTCCGCCACCCTCTTCAGTCGAACCGGGTACGCGGGCACCAGCATCAATGACATCTTGGCGATCTCCGAGACCACCAAAGGTGCGATGTACTTCCACTTCTCGAAGAAGGAATCCATCGCGAGCGAGATGCTCTGCCGCTGGTCCGCCGCAGTCTCCGAGACAGTGGGGAAGGCCGCAGCGACAGGTCAACCCGCCGATCGGCAAGTGATCATGATCTACCGCGAACTCGCCCGCCGCACCCAAACAGAAGCGATCACCCGAGCTGGACTCATCCTGTCCGTCGACAAGTCGCTCAGTGATGCGTGTGCCACCTACGAATCGTGGACCGACGCGATCACACCGATCGTCATAGACGCGATCCGTTCCGGCGCCCTCGACTGCGCGGAAAGCATGTCCAGGCTCGCAGACACTCTCTGCGCCGGATTCGTCGGCGCAGTGCAGGTTGCAGCTAGCCTCGACGAGAACCACACCATCACCAAACGAGTCGACGATCTGCTGCTGATGTGGCGCGGAACCGACCCGGCCGCCGTCCGTATGGTCGAAGGAGCATCCCTGTGAACAGCCCCAACGAACCGGCACACACCACGGAAAGCACTTCCGCCACGCCAACCCGCCCCCGGATCGGGCGCATCCCCGGCAGCAAGAACTCGGCAATGCAGGACCGTGCAGTGCGGACACGAGAAGCGATCATCGCCGTCGCGGCACGGCATTTCGACACCGACGGATACGGCCACACCAGCATCAACACCATCAGCGGTACCGGAAAATTCGCCAAAGGCGCTATGTACTACCACTTCCCATCCAAAGAAGCGATGGCCGAACACCTCATCTCGGACTGGAACCACACCCTCGACGAAACCATCAGCGAAGCACTGGCGGCCGGTTCGAGCAGCACAGCAGGGGAGAAGCTGGCAGCGATCTTTATCTCGCTCGCACAGCACATCGGCGAAGACACCAACCTCCGCGCCGGCATGAAACTCACCCTCGAACCCACCATCAACAACGGCGCAGCATTCGCACACTGGGTCGACGCCATCAGCGACATCATCGAACCCGCCATCACCGCAGGCGAACTCACCGACACCCCCACCACACCCCGACTCGCATGGAACCTCTGCGCCGGCACCCTCGGAGCCGCCCACGCATCCGCAACCTTGCGAGAGGACATCGACCTCGCAACCCGCATCGCAGACGCGGTAACAGCGCAGCTGCGCAACGCACTCATGCCTGCATGACAAAATCTCGTTCGACAGAATCCGATGCGGGCCAATCGAGAGCAACTCAGGCAACGATCGGATCAACCCTTCATCCGTCCGGAGCTATGGGACTGAAGCGAGATGCCCCGGCCAGTGGAGGCCGGGGCATCTTCGCTACCGAACCGGGCTACTTTCCCGGCCCTTCCCTGAGCCCCTGGCCAATGAGGGCGAAGAAGGCGCACTCAACCAACCAAAGCCCCGTCTGCCCCTGATAGGGCAGATCTGCTACCCCATAACTCTCGGCAACAGATCGATTGGGGTCGAAGGCATCTCGCATGATCTGACGAGCGAGTAGCAACTCTGCCTCCGCGATCTGGCCGTCTGGCAGCCCCGGATCCAGGTTGGTCAAAAACGCCCAGTCCACCTGCCCATACAGATTGGGAAAAGACTGACGTATCAACTTGGAAGCCGTCTTGGCGATGTGCTGCGACAGATCCTCGGCGAGGCCGAGTTGTGCGAACACAAAAGCAGTTTCGGCGTCACCAAAGAAGTCCTGCAAACCGAAAACGACTGTCGGATCGAGCAAATGCCGCTCAAGTATCTCGTCAACATTGGCGTGAATTTGCAACGGGTTGAGTACCAAGGACTGTCCGTCGGTGACCGAGGCCTCCCGGTAGTCCGGATCAATAAAACGCGGTAAACCCTTATCTCCGAATGACATAGCTGAACCCCCACCTTGCGGAAAAATAGAACCGTCACCCAATCTACCTAATTGTGAACGTATTTGGGTGGAGTGCGGACAAGGCCGATGTCAAGCAGTTTCCGAAGCCCTACGATCGTGGTCATTGCGCTCAATTCGGGCAAGCTGAATATTCGAATACAGTGCCGAACGCTTCAAACCCGTGTTCTTGCAAAGAGTTTCGATTTTGAACTGTCCGGTTTCGTGCACCTGCAACAGGTACGCACGCTCTTCCGGCGTGAGCTTATGTTGACGGCCTTTCATCTTGCCGGCCGCGGCAGCCGCTGCCACTGCGTCCCTGGTCCGACTTCGGATCAGGTCTGACTCGAATTCGGCCATCAGCCCGAGCACTCCGATGAACATTTTGCCCATCGGATCCGACGGGTCGTAGATCTTCCCGTCGATCGACAACGCAACACCCTTGTCCGCCAGTCGCCCCACCGTTTCGTGGAGATCCTTCGCGGACCGGGAGAGCCGGTCGAGTTTGGTCACGCAAAAGACGTCGCCTTCGCGGGCCGCGTTGATCGCATTGTCGAGCCCGGGCCGTCGAGTCTGCCGGCCACTGATTCCGTGATCGACGTAGACCCGGTCTCGGTCGACTCCCTCCTTGGCGAGAAGCTCGACCTGAATCGACGAATCTTGAGCCGCCGTACTGACCCGTGCGTAGCCGATCTTCATTCCACTCCCGATCGTCACCGTTCACGATGTCCCGCACACAAACTGTCCGTTAGAAACTATGCCATACCGGATTTTTTCAACGGACAACAAAATGGACGGAAGGCGCTGAAATTTCCCCAGGTGAATGTCAGTTTCAGAAGACGGCTGCACGATGTCAGAAGTGCACTGCAGTGCAGCTCCGAGTTCTTGAGCACACGTCCGGCCTTATCCAGTGAGCGCTGCGATCCCTGACTGGATAGCGCATTGATGGTCAAATTTCGCATCAAGTTTTACTGGCCGTCGGTGAGCTGCGGGTCTAGCGTCGCGGCCGGCCGTGGACGGCTGTTGTCGCGCGAAGTGCTCGATCGGACACTTGCGGCATGGGCGGCGAGAAAGTTGTCGACGATTTGGATGCAGTCGTCGGCGTGGATGTGGCGCAGTCCTGTGAGGCGAGCGAACACTATCGGTCCGAGGAGCTGAATGAGGGCGAAGGTGGTGTCGATCTCGCCGAGCACAGTGCGGGCGTCAGGGGCCGTCAGGATCTGATCCAGGGACCTGCGGTATTGCTCTATGACACGGGCCCGAAGCGAGACCACCGCGCCAGGATCGAGATCGCGCCGGCTGGCGTCGCCGCTGTTGACGGGTCCCATTGCCAGCCAGGCCAGCGTGGTCATCTGCACCGGAGCTTGGTCGATGAGGTCGGCCTGGGTGGTGAGCACCGAAATCAGACGTTCGCGTAGCGGACCGGTATCGATATCGATATCGGTGTCGACTGGGGGTAGTAGTCGCTCGAAGGTTGCAGCGAGCAGGTCAGTGGTACTTCCGAAGTGTCGGTACAGAGTGGCACGTGCAACCTTCGACATGCGGGTGACCGCCTCCACGGTGACCGCCTCTGTCAATGGCCACGAAGTTCTCCCCGTAGGCGGCCAGTAGTTCTCCCCGCTGGTG
>NZ_JARVSY010000033.1:0-4468 GCF_030208925.1 Rhodococcus sp. MEB032 | reverse complement strand
GCACGGAATCACGATCTTGGTGAAGGCAGTCGGAATGGCGTACGCCGCTTACCGTGCGATCGTCGAAAGTGCCACCGACAGTGAGGATGCAACGAGTATTGCGTCTGACCTCACCGTAGGTCGGGGACCGATTCGCGTCCCTCCGCCTCGCGAGAAGTTCGCCCCCAATATTGCGGAGCATCGGGAGTCGGATCTAGACGTAGATGCAACAACGGCGGATGCGAAGGCCGGCCACGAGGACGCTGTTGCGGACTTTGCGGAACCTTTTTTCGTGGACGAAACGATGAACGACCTGGACGAGATCCTCGACTCCCAAGACACCGCTGCGGAGTCCCCAGACCGCCGCGACGCCGAAGAAGCACAGGCCGACACGGATGCCGACATAGACGACCTCATGGCCTTCATCGCCCGGTCGAATCTCGCGAAGAACGTGAAAGATACAGCAGTCCGCAAGCTCACGAACCCGAACCTCACGTGGGAGACCATCGCTTTGGAATCGAAGCCGCCTGTCGCGACATCGACCGCATGGCGCCGGTACGAGAAGTTCGATACCGCAGCCCGAGAAGCAGGCTTCGACAGTCCACCATTGCCCGACCTGCGAGCCGCCGAGAACCCGATGCGCAGCGAACTCACCACCGTTTGACCCGCACGCACCAATAAAAGGGTGGCCCTGGCGGTGCTGTAACACCGTCAGGGCCGATGACCACAGAAAGCATCTGTGACCAATGAACGATCATAACGAGCTATCCGAAGGCATCGACCACGGAAAAACAGGCCGCCCACCGATGCAGCCGCGAGCGAAAATCACCCGAGAAGCGATCCTCGAAGCGTCCGCAACCCTGTTCAGCCAAACGGGATACGCGGGCACCACCATCGACGACATCGTCACACTCGCCCCGGTCACCAAGGGAGCGATGTACTTCCACTTCTCGAAGAAAGAATCCATCGCGAGGGAGATGCTTCGCCGCTGGTCCGACGCAGTCACTACGACAGTCGGGAAAGCGATCGCAACCGGTCAACCCGCCGACCGGCAAGTACTGATGATCTACCGCGAACTCGCCCGCCGCACCCAAAACGAGGCGATCATCCGCGCCGGCCTCATCCTGTCCGTCGATCAGTCGCTCAGCGGCGCCCGCGCCACCTACGAAGCGTGGACCGCTGCGATCGAACCGATCGTCGTCGACGCGAGTCGTTCCGGCGCCCTCGACTGCGCGAAAAGCATGTCCAGGCTCGCAGACACACTCGGTGCCGGATTCGTCGGCGCTGTGCAGGTTGCCGCCAGTTTCGACGAGAACCAGACCATCAGCAGGCGGGTCGATGATCTACTGCTGATGTGGCGTGGAACGGACCCGGCCGCCGTCCGCATGGTCGAAGGAGCATCTCTGTGAACAGCCCCAACGAACCGGCAGATACCCCGGAAAACGCTGCCACCACGACAACCCACCGGATAGGTCGCGTCCCCGGCAGTAAGAACTCGACAATGCAGGACCGCGCAGTGCGAACACGGGAAGCGATCATCTCCGTCGCAGCCCGGCATTTCGACACCGACGGCTACGGCAACACCAGCATCAACACCATCAGCGCTACCGGAAAATTCGCCAAAGGCGCGATGTACTACCACTTCCCATCCAAAGAAGCGATCGCAGAACACCTCATCTCGGACTGGAACCGCACCCTCGACGACACCATCAGTGAAGCACTGACATGCGGTTCGAGCAGCACGGCAGGGGAGAAGCTGGCAGCGATCTTCACGTCCCTCGCTCGTCGGATTGCCGAGGACACCAACGTGCGGGCCGGAATGAAACTCACCCTCGAACCCACCATCGACAACGCGGCCGGCTTCGCACACTGGGTCGACGCCGTCAATGACATCATCGACACCGCCATCACCGACGGCGAACTCACCAACACGCCCACCACACACCGACTCGCCTGGAACCTGTGCGCCGGCACCCTCGGAGCCGTCAACGCATCAGCGATCCTGCACGAAAACGTCGACCTCACAACCCGCATCGAGGACGTGCTCACTAACGTCTTATCCGCCAGTCGATTTCGCCATCGGTGACAGACGACAGCCACATGCGATCGAAGACGGTCTCACCCGCCAGGCTGTCGGCGAGGTCTGTCAGCATGGCACTGATAGACACCCACTTGGGGCCGTCCTCGTCGCTCGAGTCGCGGCTGTATTCGGTAACGCACCCGTGTATCGGACCCGGGCGGGTGTCGACGAACCAGAAGTATCCATCCAATCCAGCGAACGGAATGTACTCGTCGATGAAGGAGTAAGCAGGTGTTCCCGCGGGTTGCGCTGACGCATTCGCGTCGACCATCTCGGGTTCTTGCGACCTGTGAAATTCTGCCGTGCACCTTTTCTGGATAGTTGCCCTCGTATTCGGCGGACTTGTTGTTGGTTTCTTGATTTTTGCCTTCAGCTACGAAAAGTGGACAACGTCCAAGATGATTCGCGAGCGCCGTGCCAGGAACGAAAGACTGCTTGCCCACCACAAAGCAGAACGGGAGAATCGCGCGTTCTCGTCCGGGCACGATTCAGGGGTGTACGGCGACTACATTCCGGTTGATCCTGACACTGGCGAGCCGATACGAGTGACGCGACCCGACCGAATCAAGCTCACAACCGACCAGTTCAAGCAGGAGCATCGTAGGCCCGGTAATCTCACCGAGTAGCCGCGCGAACGAACGCTGCAGTAGTTCACTTCAGGTGCCTGTACAGAGTGGTTCGGCCGACACCGATGATTTCGGCGATGTCGGTCAGATGCATGCCGTTCTCCCGCATCCGTTGTGCCTGTGCGAGTTTCGTGGAGGTCATCTTCGGCGGCCGGCCGCCGGTACGGCCACGCGCCCTGGCTGCGGCGAGACCGACCTGAGTCCGTTCCCGGATCAGATTGCGTTCGAATTCTGCCAGTGCTCCGAAGATGGAGAAGATGAGTTTCCCGCCGGAGGTGGTGGTGTCGATCGCTTCGGTCAACGATTTGAAGCCGACTCCGCGGGCGGCAAGATCTTCGACGGTCTGCAGTAGATGGGGGAGTGAGCGCCCCAACCGGTCCAGGCGCCAGACGACCAGGGTGTCTCCGTCGCGTAGGTGGGAGAGTAGATCCGTCAGTTGCGGCCGGGTGGTGGTTGCACCGGACGCGGTTTCGGTCCAGACCTTGAAACAGCCGGCAGCGCTCAGAGCGTCGCTCTGCGGATCGACGCTCTGATCGGTAGTCGAGACCCTCGCGTAGCCCAAAAGTTCACCCATGAGGCAGCAGTGTTCCAGAACTCACCGACAGGCTACATATTGAACCATTAGTTTCGGACACGAGTTTCGGAACAGATCTTCGGCCAGCTCACACAAGATTGTTGTCAGTTTCAGAAGTCGGCTGCACGATTTCAGAAGTCTCCTGCAACTCTGAGTTCTTATGCCCACGTTAGGTTGCATCCGATGAGCGCCGCGATCCCTGACTGGTTAGCGCAGTGATGGTGTGGTTTTCCGTCAAGCCTTACTGGCCTTCGTTGAACTGCGGGTCTGGCGTCGTGGCCGGCCACGTACGACTATTGTCGCGCGAAGTGCTCGATCCGACACTTGTGGCATGGGCGGCGAGAAAGTTGTCGACGATGCGGATGCAGTCGTCGGTGTGGATGTGACGCAGTCCTGTAAGGCGAGCGAACACTATCGGTCCGAGGAGCTGAATGAGGGCGAAGGTGGTGTCGAGCTCGCCGAGCACATCGCGGGCGTCAGGGGCCGTCAGGATCTGATCCAGGGACTTGCGGTATTGCTCTATGACACGTGCCCGAAGTGAGACCACCGCGCCAGGATCGAGATCGCGCCGACTGGCGTCGCCGCTGTTGACGGGTCCCATTGCCAGCCACGCCAGCGTGGTCATCTGCACCGGAGCTTGGTCGATGAGGTCGGCTTGGGTGGTGAGCAACGAAATCAGACGTTCGCGTAGCGGACCGGTATCGATATCGGTGTCGACTGGGGGTAGTAGTCGCTCGAAGGTTGCCGCGAGCAGGTCGGTGGTACTTCCGAAGTGTCGGTACAGCGTGGCACGCGCAACCTTCGACATGCGGGTGACCGCCTCCACGGTGACCGCCTCGACACCGCCGGTGGACAGCAGCTGACCGGCAGCTTCGAGTAACCGGTTACGTGAGCGCGCCAGCCGGGGATCGGCCGGGCCCTCGGCTGCAACGAGAGGGTCGACCATGAACGGGCTCCGCTCCATTTGACTGACAAAATATCTCCTCGCATGACCATTCTGTCACACCCACAGAGTTATGATACTAATAGTCTCGTACCGAGACGACCGGTCTCGAACTGGGAGGCTGGCCATGAACGAACGTGGATCCGACTCTGCCGGCGTCGCTCGATGGAGCGGCGCCCAGTGGTGGATGTTGATTGTGTCGTGCATGGCGGTCGCGTTGGTGGTGGCCGCAATGGCGGCATTGTATTCAGCGTTGCCACAGATCG
>NZ_JARVSY010000008.1:0-5531 GCF_030208925.1 Rhodococcus sp. MEB032 | reverse complement strand
GCCGATGGTACTGCACTCGACAGGGTGTGGGAGAGTAGGACACCGCCGAACACAACTTGAGAAGCCCCCCAACCAGTCATGGTTGGGGGGCTTTCTCGTACCCAAAACACCCCCACCATCACCCGAAAGTACCTTCGCCGGCCCCCGACTTCGAGCGAACGGCACTTTCGTCGCCTCAGATCGACCCAACGTACCGTTCACACCATCAAGGGCGGGCACGCCGCCGGCACCCCGGCATGGAGTGAACGACACGCTCACCCTCTTAGACGAGGGGAACGGTACGTTCACACCATTAGGGGCGTGAAAACGCCTGAGGACGACAGGCACTTTGCCCGGATCAGTCGATGCCGTCGGCCGTGGCAGTCGCATACTTCGGCCGGCCAGCCGGCAGATACCTCTGAATCGTCACGCCCTTTGATGTGGCTCGCGATTCGGCCAGCTCTAGTGCGATGTCCGGTCCGGAGTCGGGAAACAGTCGCGTGCCCTGGCCTACCACCACCGGAACGATCAGCAGGATCATCTCGTCGACCAGATCGTTCGCGAAAAGCCAGCGGCACAGGTTGCCACTGCCGTGCACCTGAAGCTCACCGCCGGGTCTGGCTTTCAGTTCGCCGAGAGCTGTGGCGGTGTCACCTGAAAGGGCTGTCGTGTTCGTCCATTGCGGATCGGTGAGCGTCGTCGACGCAAGGTACTTGGGCCGCGAATTCAGTGCGCTTGCAATGGGGTTGACGTCGGGATTCTCGAACGCGCCCCAATAGCCGGCGAAGATCTCGTACGTGTGTCGCCCGAACAGGAACGCGTCAGCTCGCTGGTAGACCTGGACGAGGTAATCCATGGCTTCGGTGTCCACTAATGGCGCGGACCAGCCGCCCCGCTCGAATCCGCCACGGCGATCTTCGTCCGGACCATCGAGTCCTTGCATCATCCCGTCGAGAGTGACGATGGTAAAGGTCGTCAGTTTCATAGTCGTACCCATCTCCCAGGCGTCGTCGGATTTTCGCTGTGCCGATATAGACCGTCGAGAAGCGGGAAAGTCATCGAGCGAACGTGGCGTTGATCGCCTTGGATCGACCGAACGTGCCGTTCGCTCAGGGGGGCGTTGGGGTCAGGGCTGAACGGGCACGGAGTCTGACGGGCTGGTCTCGGACTCCAGGGCGTCGCACGGAATCGCGAGCTCGGTCTGTTCGAGGCGGCCGCGAAGGGTGATGTTCTCGGTGATCGACCACTGTGCAGCCTCGGCGCTGTCAGCGGCAGCCACAGCCCGACCGGATGCGGCGACGTTACCCGGAACCGTCTTGGCAACTTCGGACAGTCGCGCCGCTTCGTTGACGGGATCACCGATGACGGTGTACTCGAATCTTTCTCGCGCACCGACGTTCCCGGCTACGGCAACACCTGCGGCGACGCCGATTCCCGCGCTCACTTCCGGAACCTCGGCACGCAGGCGCTGCTGAATCTTGCGGGCAGCGGCGAGTGCGCTGCCGGCGTGATCGTCGAGTGTCGTCGGCGCTCCGAAGATCGCCAGCGCTGCGTCGCCCTCGAACTTGTTGACGAATCCGCCGTGTGCGTCGACCTCGTCGACTATGACGTCGAAGAAACGGTTGAGTAGAGCGACCACCGCCGTAGGGGAGTTGGTGGCCGCGATGGTGGTCGATCCGATGACGTCGACGAAGAGTACGGCAACGTCACGTTCTTCACCGCCGAGTTCCGGGTTTCGGCGAACCGCGTTTGCGGCAACCTCGTGTCCGACGTGGCGCCCGAAGAGGTCGCGTATTCGCTCTCGCTCGCGCAGACCCTCGGCCATGCGATTGAAGCCGGCCTGCAGTAGTCCCAGTTCCGTTCCGTCGTACACGACGACGGACGCGGTGAGGTCGCCACGGGTGACTTGTTCCATTCCTCGTCGCACGGACCGAATGGGGGCCGCGGCGGACCGAATGTTGATGTATGTCAGCCCGAGTCCGACGCACAGAGTGATCCCGCCGATGACGAGGATCGCGGTCGCGAGGGCTTGCCACGAAGCAGGCCGGATGAAGCTGAAGACCGCTACGAGCATCAAACCGGTGACGGGGACTCCGCTTCCGAGCAGCCAGACGAGGATTGTCCGGCCGGTCAGTCCGAGAACGGCAGCCTTGCGGGGTGCTCCGGATTCGAGTGCACGCGCAGCAATCGGGCGGAGTGCGAACTCGCTGAGCAGGTAGCAGAAAGCGCACGTGGTGATACCGCTGAAAGCCACGGTGAACAGAACTTTCGGAATAGTGTCGGGGTCGACGATTCCGTACATGGTCGTGAAGGTGATGAGCGCGGCCGTCCACAGGACGGCTTGCACTCGGGTCAGTCGCCACGGCCCGCGCAGCGCCGCGCGTTGATTCTGCTCTGTCGGTGGGTGATCCTCGGTGGCCCATCGAAGATCCCGCATCAGCCGTTTGGTGCCCCACAGAAGTCCGATGAGAAAGACACACCCGATGAAGACGGGCACGGCAATGAAGTTGATCCATGCGAATTCGGGGTGGATGATCTCGGGTCCGGGAACCACGAATCCGATGAGCACGATCGCCAGTACCGCTCCGATCAGGTTTGTGACCAGGAGGGGCGCGGTGAGTAGTGCCTGGACGCGGATTCGGCGGCGCCTGGGGCTTTCGTCGGTGGATCCGAGCAGCCACGACCCCAGGGGCGCACTCGGGACACGGCTTCGCTGCATAGTGTGTCGAGAGTAGTCGTAATGATCGCTTAGGGTGGTCCGGTGCGCCTAGTTATTGCTCGTTGCCGTGTCGACTATGTGGGACGCCTGACCTCCCACCTCCCTACCGCAAGACGACTGCTGTTGGTCAAAGCCGACGGCTCGGTCAGTATCCATGCCGACGATCGGGCGTACAAGCCGCTCAACTGGATGAGTCCGCCGTGCTGGTTGGTCGAGACCACCGGGGACGGCGACGACATCCTGTGGGTCGTCACCAACAAGGCGGGCGAGGAACTGCGGATCACTCTCGAAGAGGTCGAGCACGATTCGTCGTATGAACTCGGCCTCGATCCGGGTTTGATCAAGGACGGTGTCGAGGCACACCTTCAAGAACTTCTGGCGGAGCATGTCGAGACACTCGGCCCCGGCTACACGTTGGTGCGGCGTGAGTACATGACGGCCATCGGGCCGGTCGATCTTCTGGTCCGAGACGCGGACGGTGCATCGGTGGCGGTGGAGATCAAGCGTCGCGGCGAGATCGACGGCGTCGAGCAGTTGACGCGCTACCTCGAATTGCTCAACCGCGATCCGCTGCTCGCGCCGGTCACGGGAGTTTTTGCAGCGCAACAGATCAAGCCGCAGGCAAAGACTTTGGCCAACGACCGTGGGATCCGTTGCCTGGTCCTTGACTACGAGGCCTTGCGGGGCACCGAAAGCACCGAGTTCCGCCTCTTCTGACGCTGTTTAGACTCGAACCATGCCGCGCCGCAAACCTTCGCCGAAGCAAACCCGTCGAACGGATACTCGGCGTGCTCGGGATTCGAGCGCGGAGTCGGCGTCACCAAGCGGCGTGTTGTTCGGCGGAGCGCTGGTCCGGGAGGAACCCGGGCCGGGCGGTGAAATGTACATGGTCAGGCCGATACCCGGCTCCAACGCGACGAAGTTCTATCGATGCCCCGGTTGTGATCACGACATCAGACCCGGCGTCGCTCACGTGGTGACGTGGCCTTCGGAACCGGGCGGCGCGAACGAGCGTCGACACTGGCACACCGGATGCTGGTCAGGCCGCGGTACGCGCAGCCTGACCAGACGGTGGTCCTGAGCGTCGATCAGTTCCTGGACTGGGCTCGCTGCTCGACGGCGCGGGTGTCGATCTCGGCGGTGTTCGTCTCGTCCGAGTCCTCGAGAACGTCGTCTTCGTCGATACTCGGTTCTGATTTGACCTTATCTGAGTCGACCGGATCTGCGTCGGCCTTCTTGTCTTCGATCTCGAGATCTTCCTCGGCTTCGACGATGACCGGAGCGGGCGGTGCATCGAGGAGTTCGCTCTCCCGGTTGACCGATGCGAGCATGGCCGGAACCGAATCGAGTTGTCCGCGAATGCCCAAGAGCTGAGCCAGGATTCGGCCTCGGAGAACGCGCAGTTCTTCGGTGAGTTCCTTCGCGTGAGCGATCTTGCGCTCGGACTGATCAGTGGCGGCCTGCAGCCTGCGCTGAGCCTCGTGCGACGCATCGGCGAGTCGACGCTCGGCCTCTGCTTTGCTCGACGACTCCAGCTCATTGACGGCGGCGACGACCTTGGCGCGGCGCTCCGACATCGAGATGTCGAAGTCTTCGCGGATCTGAGTGCGCTTGGCCTCGGACTCGGCAGCCAGTCGATCCCGCTCGGCCTGCGCGGCTTCGACGATCCGGGCGGCTTCGGTACGGGCCTGCGCCATGGTCTGCTCGTGCATGGTTTCCATCGCGTTGCGACGGTCCTCGAGTTCGGCGATCAGCGACTCGTAGTGACCACGAAGGCGGGCGCCGTCCTGTTCGGCGATGGAGGTCATCTCGGCTGCGTCGGCCTCGGCCTTCGCGCGCACCTCCGAGGCCTCGTCGGAGGCAAGGCGCAGCATGCGGCTGATGCGATCGCTCATGCCCTCCGCAGTGGTGGGCGGTACCGAGAGGCGGTCGACGTCCTTGCGGAGGTCGTCGATGTCGTCGCGTGCATCGTCGAGCTGCTTGGCGAGGTCACGGGCCTGCGCAGCGGCAGCATCACGATCAGCCGCGGTAACTCGCAGCTCCGCGTCGAATCGCTCGAAGTAGTTACGTACCTCGTCGCGGTCGTATCCCTTCCGTGCGATCTGGAACGGAAGTTGGATCGAACCGCGGTCCTGCTCGTATGCCATGGCGACAATCTACCTGGCATACGAGCTGGAGTCGGGTCTGCTAGTGGCTCGCGTCGGGTTCGACCAGTTCCACCAGGACGCCGCCGGCGTCCTTCGGGTGGATGAAGTTGATGCGCGAGTTGGCCGTACCGCGTCGGGGAGCGTCGTACAGCAACCGAACCCCGCGGTCGCGAAGCTCGGCGGAGATGGCGTCGATGTCGGTGACCCGGTAGGCGAGCTGCTGGAGGCCGGGGCCGCTTCGGTCGATGAACTTGGCGATGGTCGAGTTCTCGTCCAGAGGCGCGAGCAGCTGAACGGCAGTGGATCCGGCGGGGGAGCCGACGACGGAGAGCATGGCCTCACGCACGCCCTGCGATTCGTTGATTTCCTCGTGGGTCGACACCATGCCCAGGTGCTGCGTGTACCACTCGATTGCCACGTCGAGATCGGGCACCGCGATCCCGACGTGATCGATCGCGACGACGAGGTCGGACGACAAAGGTGCGAGTGCAGAACTGGGGGAGGTCTGTGTCATACCTTTCACGGTAGCGCTACCGTTTGAGGAGTACACGTCGGGATGTGACTTGGCTCTTAGGCCGCACGGAACCGACGACTATCTCTCTTTTGCAGCCGGAGGAAATCGTGACCAGTTCTGTGATTGTTGCGGGAGCTCGTACCCCGATGGGTCGACTCCTCGGATCGTTGAA
>NZ_JARVSY010000059.1:0-6100 GCF_030208925.1 Rhodococcus sp. MEB032 | reverse complement strand
GAGCCGTGTCATTCCACCCCTCGAGCACCAACGAACGCTCAACAGAATCCAAAATATCAACGTCACCAACACGCACCGAAGGATCGGTGGCTACGGAGGAGAGCAGTCGAAGAACTCTGTCCAGCAACGCAGTTGCGTAGTCGGCATCGAAGAAGTCCGGTAGGTACCGCAGCGTCAAGTGCAACTGCTCGTCGAGTGCGATCAGCAGGGTCAACGGGTAGTTCGTGGAATCGTCCGAGGCGATGTCGTCGATCATCATTCCGTCGAGAACATCCGCCTGTGCGGCGAGGCCCTCACGGTCGACCGGGTACGACTCGAATACAACCAACGTGTCGAACAGTGTTCCGACGTCCGCTGCTTTCTGGACATCGGTCAAACCGAGATAGTGATGATCAAGCATTCTCGCCTGCTCGATCTGGACCCTGGCAACCAATTCTTCGACGGACTCCGCGGCGTCGAGGCGCACCCGCACGGGGAGGGTGTTGATGAACAACCCGACCATCGATTCGACGCCGGTGAGCGCCGGTGGCCGGCCGGACACTGTTGCACCGAAGACAACGTCGTCGGTTCCGGTCAACGCACCGAGCAGGACCGCCCACGCGCTCTGCACGATCGTGTTGGCGGTGACCCCGAGTCGTGCGGCCAGAGCGGTGAGCGCCGCGGTTGTCTCCGACGACATCGACACGTTCAGCTTCTGTGACAGCGCGGTGAATTCCTGTCCGCCTGTGACCTGAGCAAGCAGCGTCGGCTCTTCGACGCCGGAAAGCACATCCGCCCAGGCTGTGAGTGATCGATCACGATCCTGATCGACAAGCCACGCCAGGTAATTGCGATAGCTACGCACACGCGGAAGAACCGAGTCGTCACCACGCGTCGCGTACAGCGCCAACAGGTTCTGCAAGAGCAGTGGCACCGACCAACCGTCGAGAATAATGTGGTGATTCGCCACCACCAAGCGATAGTCCCCCTCCGCCATGGTGACGAAGGTGAACCGAATCAACGGCGGTGACGCCATGTCGAAGTGTGTCGCCTGGTCAGCCGTCAAAACTTCGTTCAGAGCTGCCTCACGGTCGACGGCCGCAATATCGCTGAGATCGATGTTCCGCCACGGGACTGGAACGTCTTCGAGGACTATCTGGACCGGCGTTCCGTCGTCGTCGGCCGTGAATGCCGTTCGCAGGTTCGCATAACGGTCGATGATTCCCTGTGCTGCGGTGCGCAAGCGGTCGGCATCCACCTTCCCGGACAGAGTGAGAATCATCTGCACCGAGTAGAGGTCGACGCTGGATTCTGCCAACATCGCGTGGAAGAGCAAACCGGACTGCAGCGGTGCCAGGGGCCAGATGTCGGTCACCGTACCGAATCGATTCTCGAAGCCGTCGATATCTCGTTGGCTCACGGAGACAAGCGGCACGTCGGACGGTGTGAGTCCACCGGCTCCGACGGAGCGAGAATGCTCCGCCAGGGCAGTCAGTGCTTCGACCCAAATCTGTGCAAATGTCTCGACACTCTCGCCGTCGATGGCACCGACGGGGTATGCGAAAGAGGCCTCCAGAACAGCACCGTCTGCGCCGTCGTTGACGATCGCATTGATGTCGACGACCTTGTTTGCGGGCATGTCGACGTCTTCGGGTGCCGACACGTTGGCGAAATCGCCGGCCGGCAGCCACCCGAGTCCCTCGACGCCTGCCGGAAGATCCTCGGCGACAACTCGTCCCAGGTAGTTGAAGCTGACCTGTCCCCCGGCGAAGCGAGAAAGCACTGCGCGCGTGTCTTCGTTCAGGTAGCGCAGCAGTCCGTACCCGACGCCCTTGTCCGGGATCGCCAGAAGCTGTTCCTTCACTGCTTTGATCGCGCGTCCCGCCGAATCACCTCCGGCGAAAGCGTCACCCAGATCTACCTCGGAAAGATCGAGACTGATCGGGAAGGCAGCGGTGAACCAACCAACGGTCCTTGACAGATCCGCGCCAGGAATCACGGCTTCTTCGCGACCGTGGCCCTCGAGTTGCAGCAAGGCAGACGTCGAGTCGATTCCGGCTCGGCGACGCCACTCGATCAGCGCGAGTGCCAGTCCAGCGAGCAGGCCGTCGTTGGCGCCGCCGTTGAAAACCTCCGGCAGCGTGGTCAACAGAGTCTCCGTCACCTGAGTGGGGACCGTCACGCTTATCCGCTGAACCGTTGCCGCAACGTCGACGGCAGAGTCGTACGCCCTCTTACCCAGCACCGGGTCCGGTGTCTGCAACACCTTCCGCCACGTATCCAGCTCGGCCACACGCGAATCCCGATGGGCCTCTTCGGACAAAGCATGAGCCCAGCGTCGCATCGACGTACCGGTCGGCTCGAGAGCAACATCCCCCGTCGTTCCGGCTACATCCCCCGTCGCTCCGCTCGCCCCGGCCATCTGAGCCGCAGCCGACACCAGATCCGGAACGATGATTCGCCAGGAGACCCCGTCGACGATCAGGTGATGTGCAGCGATGATCAAGCGCCCGGTGCGAGTGGGACCGAAGTCGACCCACACGAACTGAACCATTACGCCGTCCGCCGGATTCAACCGGCCAAGAGCCTCGTCGAGGCCCTTGGAAGCCGTGAGAACAATTGTCGACTCGTCCGCAGCCGCGTCGACATCGACGCGGCTGAGCAGATCCTCGACGTCCACGGTTCCGGGCTCGGAGACCGACATCCCCCATCCGCGACCGTCGGAGATCAGCCGCGAGCGGAACATGTCGTGGTGGTCGACGACTGCGGCGAGTGTTCGCACGATGTCGGTTCGATGCACTCCGAGTGGAAGCTCGAGAGTCATCGTCTGCGTGAATCGGTTGTAGCTGCCACCGCGCTCGACCATGAATCGTTCGATCGGCGTCAACGGCATCCAGCCGACTCCACCGCCCGGCAACTCCTCGAGCACCACCGCGGCCTCGACGTCGGCGGCATACTTCGCCACTTCGGCCAACGCCGCGACAGTCTTGCTCTCGAAGACGTCACTGGGTGCGAATACGACCCCACGTGCCTTCGCACGAGAGACGAGTTGGATGGACATGATCGAGTCGCCGCCCTGAGCGAAGAACGAGTCGTCGGTGCCGATGCGATCCAGGCCGAGAACGTCCGCGAAGATCTCGCTCAGGATTTGTTCCATCTCGGTGACCGGGGCGCGGAATTCCTTGGTCTCGAAAACCGGTGCTGGGAGCGCTTTTCGGTCCAGCTTGCCTGCCGGACTGAGCGGCATGTCCGAGGAGACCATAACCGAAGCCGGAACCATATGGGCCGGAAGGGTTCTGGAGACAAATTCGATCAATTCCGCCGAAGTGACCGAAGCGTGCTTTCCGGTGAACACGTACGACACCAGCGCCGGGGCACCCGACGGCAGGGTCGTACCCATCGTCGCAGCGAACTCGACCTCGGGGTGTGCCGTCAGCGATGCATCGATTTCGCCCAGTTCGATACGGAAACCGCGAATCTTGACCTGGAAATCGTTGCGGCCCACGTATTCCACGGCGTAGGTGGAGGGTGCCGTTCCAGCGACCCAGCGCACCACGTCACCGGTTCGGTACATTCGCTCGCCCGGATTACCGTGCGGGTTTGCCACGAATCGATCGGCACTCAAGCCTGGACGACGATGATAGCCGCGGGTCACCTGAGGACCGGACAGATACAGCTCGCCCGAGACTCCCAGTGGAACTGGATTGAGTCGTGTGTCCAGGACGAATGCGGCCATGTCACCGATCGTGGCGCCGATGTCCATTCGGTCACCGGGCAGAAGCGGAACGCTGACGTTCGTCACGATCGTCGTCTCGGTCGGGCCGTAGACATTCAGGAATGTCCTGGGAGCCGAAGCCGACGCGGCCGATCCGTCCCCTGTCGTCCACTTGCTGATCAGTTCCGGCGAATACGCTTCGCCACCCACGCCTACCACCGTCAGGTCGTCCAGGCCGCTCGGGTCCATCGACGCCAGGGCAGCGGGTGTGATGAACGCATGCGTGACTCGTTCGCTACGGAACACCTCAGCCAGTTCGTCGCCGCCGTACACGCCAGGCGGGACGATGACCATCGTCGCGCCGGTGGCCACCGCGAGGAACAACTCGAGCATCGACGCGTCGAAACTCGGTGACGCGAAGTGCAATGTCCGCGAGGTGGGCTTCACGAGGTAGTGCGCGGCCTGCGTGACACTGAAGCTCGCCAGTCCCGCGTTGGTCGCGACAACGCCCTTCGGCAGTCCTGTCGTGCCGGAGGTGTAGATGACCCAAGCCGGATGAGCAGTCGTCAGTGGACGGACACGTTCCTCGGCATCTATTGGCGCTCCGGACACTCCGGCGATCATCTGTTCGCCGAGCGGTCCGTCCACGACCAACCACTCGACGTCGTCGGCGAGATTCGGACGTTCGACGTCGAGGGTCAGGCCAACCTTCGCACCCGAGTCGCTGAGCATGTGCGCGATACGGTCTGCCGGATAGTGCGGATCGATCGGAACGACCGCTGCCCCGGTCTTCGACACTGCCCAGACCGCGAGTACCGATTCGACGGATCTCGGAATTGACACCGCCACAAGATCTTCAGCCCCGAGACCACGGTTGATCAAAACGCGGGCCAGCTTCGACGACCACTCGTCGACCTCTCGATACGTCATGGACCTACCGGCCGCGGCCTGCGCCGTGCCCGGGTAGCGCAAAGCGACGTTGTCCGGGTAGCGCGCAGCAGCGTCGGCAAGAATCTCGGCCAACGGCGCCTGCGCTACTCCTGACGAAGCCCTTTGACTCGTCAGAACCTCACGCTCGGACGCGTCGAGGATTTCGATGTCACCCACTGAAGTTGCGGGGTCCGTCGCAATTCCGTTCAGAATGCGCATCAATCGTGCGGCGAATCCGCGGACGGTCGATTCGTCGAACAGATCCGTCGCGTACGTGAACGTCGCCGACAGCCCTTCTGATACCTCACCGATCGTGAGCTGCAGGTCGAACTTGGCCACGGTCTCGTCGATTTCGAACTCGGCCGCCGTCAGACCGGGCAGAGCCAACGAGTTCTGCCCCAGGTTCTGAAATGCCAATGCCACCTGGAACAGCGGGTGATGTGCCCTCGACCGAACGGGATCCAGCACTTCCACGAGCCGCTCGAACGGAAGGTCCGAGTGCGCGAACGCCTGAAGGTCGGTTTCCCGAGCCGAGGCCAGAAGTGTTGTGAACGCCGCCGAAGGATCAACCTCGGTACGCAAAACCAGGGTGTTGACGAACATTCCGATCAAATCGTCGAGTTCGGATTCACCTCGCCCGGCCATCGGTGCACCGATGTTGATGTCCGTTGTTCCCGACAGACGAGCGAGAAGCGACGCCAGAGCCGCATGGACCACCATGAACATCGACGCATTGTGTTCCCGGCCCACGCTGATCAGCCGCTCATGCAATTCCTGACCGATCGAGAATTCGAATGTCGCTCCCTGACCGGAGAATACCGCCGGCCGAGCCCGATCCCCCGGAAGATTCAACTGTTCGGGCACGCCGTCCAGTGCTTGCGCCCAGTAAGTGATCTGTTGCGCGATGACGGACTGCGGATCGTCCTCGGACCCGAGAACCTCACGCTGCCACAACGAGTAATCGGCATACTGCACCGGCAACGGCGTCCAGGTTGGAGCCTGGCCGTTGGTTCGGGCGTAGTAGGCGGTCATGACGTCGCGGGTCAACGGGCCCATCGAGAAGCCGTCGGTCGAGATGTGATGCACCACGAATACCAGAACGTGCTCGTCGGCCTTGATCTGGAAAAGCTTGGCGCGCAACGGCACCTCGGCCGTCACGTCGAAGCCTGCCGCTACGAAGTTCGTTACCTCGGAAACGATCTCCGAATCCGAGACCGAGGTTGCAGCGAGGTTCACGTCGACATCAGCCGGTGCAACGATCTTCTGGTAGCCGACGCCGTCGACCTCGGGGTAGACCGTGCGCAGAACCTCGTGACGGCCGATAACGTCGGCGACCGCTTGCTCCAGCCCCGAGACGTCCAGTTCTCCGGTGAGAGTTATCGCAACCGGGACGTTGTTCCCTGCCGAGCTCGTATCCAACTGGTTGAGGAACCACATGCGCTGCTGCGCCAACGACAACGGCACCCGAACCGGACG
>NZ_JARVSY010000057.1:0-6410 GCF_030208925.1 Rhodococcus sp. MEB032 | reverse complement strand
GGGGGAGTTTCCGGTGACGGTGCATGGGAAGTTGGACCGTAAAGCCCTCCCGGACGTCAACTTCGAACCTCAACCGCTGCAGTATGTTGCGCCACGAACGCCGGTCGAGGAGACGGTTGCCGCAATCTTCGATGATCTGCTGGGAACGTCGACGGTGGGCGTGAACGACGACTTTTTTGCCCTGGGTGGGAACTCTCTCAGTGCGGCCAGGCTGGTTGCGCGAGTGAATTCTGTTCTCGGCGAACGGATCAACATTCGCGACGTCTTCGATGCTTCTACCGTTGCAGCGCTGGCCGAGTTGGCGCAGTGTCGCGGAGGAGAGGGGGCCAAGCCGGCGTTGAGGCCGCGGGGTACGACGACGGATATCCCACTTTCGCCGGCGCAGGAGCGAATGTGGTTTGCGAATCAGTTCGACCCCGAGTCCGCCGCCTACAACGTCGCGTGCGCGTTGAGGCTCGACGGCACAGTGAATCTGAGTGCACTTCACGCGGCATTTGTCGACGTCGTCGAGCGGCACGAGTCCTTGCGCACTGTTTTTCCTCTCACTGACGACGGCCCGCGTCAAGTGATCATGTCTACCTCACAGGTGGTATCGGATCTTGCACCGATACTTGTGCAGGGAGAGGAAGAGCTGCGCGAGCGTTGCCGGCAGATCGTTTCGGATGGTTTCGACGTCATGCAGCAGGTCCCGATGCGCGCCACCTTGTTGCGGCGAGACGACCAGGTCCACTCGCATGTCCTGGTGATCGTGATTCACCACATCGCCGCCGACGGATTCTCCACGGTACCGCTGGCCCGAGATCTCATGAGCGCATACACCTCCCGTGTGAACGGTGAGGCACCGCAGTGGGCGCCGCTCGGGATCCAGTATGCCGACTACGCGTTGTGGCAACGTGGTTGGTTGGGCTCGGAATCGGACTCTCGGTCTCTGATCTCGAAACAGCTCGGCTATTGGGCCGAGAATCTTGCGGGCGCACCGGAGGTTCTCGACATTCCGACCGATCGGCCGCGTGTTGATGTGCGTTCGCTTCGACGCGGACGGATCAGGTTCGTGTTCGGTCCGAAGGTGCATGCCGGTGTGGTTGCCCTGTCGCGCAAACACAACTCCACGGTCTTCATGGTTGTGCACGCAGCCTTGGCAGTGCTGCTGGCGAGGCTCAGTGATGAGGACGACGTAGCCGTCGGAACTCCCATCGCCGGGCGTGGGGAGCGCGAACTCGACGACCTGGTGGGCATGTTCGTCAACACGTTGGTGTTGCGCACTGCAGTGGACCGCGGCGCAACTTTCGGAGACTTCCTCGACCAGGTCCGAAACGTAGATCTGAGCGCCTTCATTCACGCGGACGTGCCGTTCGAAAGAGTCGTCGAGATCGTGAATCCTTCACGTTCGACGGCGTACTCGCCCCTGTTTCAAGTCATGTTGGAGTTCCAAGACATCGAACGGCCTGCACTCGAACTCCCCGACCTGCAGGTGACCGACGTGGGCGTCGAGATCGACACCATCAACTTCGATCTTCAGTTGACGGTGACGCAGAATGCCGGCGCAGCCGGCGAATCGGACGGTCTTCGCGCCGAATTCGGATATGCCACAGATATTTTCGACGAGGAAACGGTAGCGGGCTTCGTCGACCGCCTGCAACGGATTCTCGAGCGCGTTATCACGGATCCGCAATCACGGATCGGAGATATCGAGATCCTCGACGCCTATGAGTCAGCCGAACTGGTACCCGTGCGAGGTGAGATTTCCGCCGCTGTTCAGACCCTTCCGGATTTGCTGACTGCAGCAACAGATATGGCGACTGCCCAGGATCCCGGCGCCGTTGCGCTGGTGTTCGAGGAACGTGAAGTGACCTATCTCGAACTCGACGCGCAGTCGAACCGATTGGCCCGCATGCTGATCGAATCCGGAGTGGGTCCCGAATCGGTGGTGGCGTTGTGTCTCCCACGCTCCATCGAGTCCGTTCTGGCGGTGTGGTCCATTGCCAAGACAGGTGCGGCATTCCTTCCCGTGGACCCGGGACATCCTGCTGCTCGTATCGAGCACATGCTGGGCGACTCCGGTGCAGGGTGGGGGATAACGTCTCGAGCTCACAACGCGGCATTGTCCGGCCTCGTGCCGTGGCTGGTCCTCGACGATGCCGGTTTCGAGGAACGGCTGCGGGCGTACTCGCCATCGAAAGTCACCGACGCGGATCGGAAGGCACCGATTCGCATCGACAATCCGGTCTATCTGATCTACACGTCGGGGTCGACAGGAACACCCAAGGGCGTGACGGTCACACATCGCGGGTTGAGCGACTTCGCGCTCCAGGAGCGTGAGACCTTCGCCGCCACGACCCGATCCAGAACTCTGCACTTCGCTTCGCCGAGTTTCGACGCGTCGGTTCTCGAGCTCGTGATGGCCGTTGGTGCTGGAGCCACGATGGTGATCGTGCCACCGACCGTCTACGGCGGGTCGGAACTGGCGGCGTTACTGGAGCGCGAGCGCGTCACCCATTGTTTTGTGACTCCGGCGGCCTTAACGTCCGTCGACCCAGACGGTCTCACCACTGTCGGTTGTGTCGTGACAGGTGGGGAAGCGTGTCCGCCGGAATTGGTGGCCCGCTGGGCTCCGGGCAGAAAGATGTTCAACGCCTACGGTCCTACCGAGGCAACTGTCGTGTCGAGCATCAGTGCGGCACTGGCTCCGAACGACCCGGTCACTATCGGCACACCTACTCGCGGATTCAGCGAGGTAGTGCTGGACTCGCGTCTGCGAGCGGTACCGGTAGGTGTCGCGGGGGAGTTGTATCTTGCCGGGCCGGCTCTCGCTCGCGGCTATCACCGGCGATACCCGTTGACCGCCACGCAGTTTGTCGCAGATCCCTTCGGTGCGCCGGGAACGCGGATCTATCGCACGGGCGATCGCGTGCGGTGGACGCCCGACCGACGGCTGGAGTATCTCGGGCGCACCGATGCCCAAGTCAAAGTCCGTGGGTTCCGCATCGAACTCGGGGAAGTCGAGGTGGCACTGCAGACGCACCCGCGCGTGGCCCAGGCGGTGACGGCCGTCTGGAACGGCGACGGCAGGGATCGGTTGATCGGCTACGTGGTTCCCGATCGCGGAGCGAGTGTCGATCCGCGAGACGTCCTCGCCCATGCAGGCAAGCGCCTGCCGTCGTACATGGTGCCGGCGGCGGTGGTGGTGCTCGACGCCGTTCCGCTGACGGTTCACGGAAAACTCGACCGCGCAGCGCTTCCCACACCCGATTTCTCGTCCGCCGCCACACCCGACCGGCCACCGCGAACGGAAACCGAGAATCTTCTTGCCGCTCTGTTCGCGCAGGTTCTCGGTCTCGACGCGGTAGGAGTGCATGATTCGTTCTTCGAGCTCGGTGGCGACAGCATCATGTCCATCCAATTGGTGGCCCGCGCTCGCGATGCGGGTGTGATCATCTCACCCCGAGATGTTTTCGACCACAAATCCGTCGCCGCGCTTGCCGAGTCGGCGCACCTTGAGCAGGACAGGCCTGATGTACTCGCGGAGCTACCGGGATCCGCTGTCGGAACTGTTCCACTGAGCCCGGTGGCGCAGTGGATGCTCGACCGCAGCAGTGGCGGGCTGCGTGGCGGCGGAGTGAAACGGTTCTCCCAGGCGCTCTTGCTGACAGCTCCCGCTGATCTCACCCAGGACCTCCTTGTCCGTGGTCTCCAGGTGTTGCTGGACCGCCACGGAATGCTTCGAGCTCGCTTGGTTGAGAGTGACCGGGTCATGGAAGTCTTACCACCCGGCTCGATCTCGGCCGAAGGACTGATCCACCGCGTAGCTGTCGATTCGGTGGACGACGAAGGTTTCAGGGCCTTGGCGTCGGGAGAACTCGAGGCCGTGGCCGACAGCTTGGATCCCGCCACGGCTGACATGGTGCGCGTGATCTGGTTCGACCTGGCCGACAAACCTGACGTGTCGACCGGGCGGGGCCGACTACTTGTGGTGATTCATCACCTGGTTGTCGACGGCGTCTCGTGGCGCATTCTGGTCACCGACCTGGCGTCGGTGACAGCACAACTCCAGGCCGGTGTCACGCCCGAACTGCCACAGATCGGAACGTCGTTCCGGCGATGGGCGCATGGGCTTGTCGAGCACGTGGGCGACCGGAGCGTCGAACTGGACATGTGGAGAACGATCCTGGACGGCGATGACCCGTTGATCGGTTCGCGCCCACTCGATCCCACGATCGACGTCGACGACACGGTCGACACCGTTACAGTGGACATCTCGCCTTCGGCGACCAGGAACCTTCTCACCACGGTTCCTGCGGCATTCCACGCCGGCGTGAACGACGGACTCCTCACCGCTGTTGCGTTGGCCTCGATCGGGTGGCGACGACGCCGCGGTATGGACACCGCTGCCGCCCTGATCACTCTCGAAGGACACGGCCGCGAGGAAGGGGTGGTTCCTGGCGCAGACCTCGCTCGCACCGTTGGTTGGTTCACCACGCTCTACCCGGTGCGCGTGGACCTCGGCGCAATCGACGTCGACGACGCACTGGCCGGTGGCGCCGACGCCGGGCGGGCCCTCAAAGCTGTCAAAGAGTACGTCCGTGCGATCCCCGATCATGGAATCGGATTCGGGATGTTGCGGTACCTGTCTGGCGAGAGCGACCCACTCGGCCGATTCCGTTCTCCTCAGATCAGTTTCAACTATCTGGGCCGGATCAGCTCCTCTGACGGAACACAGGACTGGCTGCCGGTGGAGGGCAATCGAAGGCTCGGCGGAACCCAGAACCCGTCCATGCCTGTGGCGTCCGTGATCGACATCAACGCCGCGGTTGAGGACCACGTCGACGGGCCGTGCCTGACAGCATCTTTCACCTTTCCCCGCGGAGTGCTCGACAGGTCTGACATCGCGGAGTTCGCGGAACTGTGGCGTCGTGCGCTCGACGGACTCACCGCGCACGCGTCGCGACCTGATGCGGGCGGTCTGACGCCGTCGGACATTCCCCTCGTCTCGGTCGACCAACAACAGATCGAACGCTGGGAGAACGACTTCCCCGGATTGCACGATGTCTGGTCGGTGTCGCCCCTTCAGGCCGGGCTGATGTTCCATGCCTCACTGGCGGCCACGTCGACGGACGTCTACACAGCGCAGTTGTGCGTCGAGCTCGAAGGATCGGTTGATTCCGAGCGTTTGCGCGGCGCTGCTGCCGGACTATTGGCAAACCACCCGAATCTGTGTGCAGCGTTTCTCTACGACGTACACGGCCTACCGGTGCAGTTGATTGTCGACGATGCCGTGATTCCCTGGACCGAGGTCGACCTGAGTGATCGCGGATCGGCAACCGACGCAGATCTGGAGCGCCGCCTCGCCGAGGATCGCAGTGCACCCTTCGACCTCGCTTCGCCGCCACTGCTTCGGCTGACGTTGCTGCGAACCTCGCCGACGAGGTGTGTGTTGGTGGTGACGAACCATCACATCGTTCTCGACGGTTGGTCGATGCCGTTGCTGGTTCGCGAACTGTTGATGCGATACGCGGACGACAGTCTCTCGGTCGAGAGGGCCCCGGCCGATCTTCCCGAGACTCCGTCGTACCGCACCTATCTGGAATGGTTGATGCACCGCGATATGGAGACCTCGCTCGCGGCGTGGGAGGACGCCTTGGAAGGCGTCGACGAGCCGACGTTGTTGGCGCCTTCGACGCCGATCGCGGAGCAGCTGGTGCCCGAAGAGGTTGCCGTCGATCTACCCGATTCGGTGCGCGACGGACTCGGTGCGCTGGTCCAACGGAGCGGGATCACGATGAACACGGTGATCCAGGCGGCGTGGGGTGTCCTACTGTCTCGGATGCTTTCCCGTGACGACGTAGTCTTCGGCGTCACGGTTTCGGGCCGCTCACCCGAGTTGTCTGGTGTGGAAAACATGATGGGGCTGCTGATCAACACGTTGCCTGTCCGAGTGCAACTGGATCCGGACGAGACGTGTACGCAGCTGCTCGCTCGACTGCAAAGCGAGCAGACAGCTCTGCTCGATCATCACTATGTCGGACTCGGCGCGATTCAATCTGTCGTAGGGACAGGCAATTTGTTCGACACACTGTCGGTCTTCGAGTCGTATCCGATCGATACCTCGGGGATGGGCGGGAACACCGACATTGCCGGTATGCGCGTCACCGCTGTGAATGCCCGCGACGCCACGCATTACCCGCTCACCGTGCTGTCGGTCGCGGAACCGACGCTGCAGGTCAGCCTGCGGTACCAGCCGGCGGCATTCGACCGCGCCGCGGTCGACACCATTGCACAGCGAATGTCGCGGATTCTTGCCGCCTTCGCAGCGAACGCGGATACACCGGTCGGTGAGGTCGACGTGTTTGTCGCCGGTGAGCGTGGGTTGGTGGTGGGTGGTTGGGATGGTGTGGGGGTTGTGGTGGGGGGTT
>NZ_JARVSY010000061.1:0-7940 GCF_030208925.1 Rhodococcus sp. MEB032 | reverse complement strand
ACGCGTTCGATGTTGCTGGTGCGCAGAGTGTTACGGCTGACTTCACCGCTGGTGCTGGCTTTGTCAGCTCGTCGGCGTCGGCTCAGACGGTGACGGTCTCTGATCCGGCTCCGGTCGACAAGGCGACAAAGACGGTGCTGAGTGTTCAGGGTGAAGCCAAGGTCGGACTGCCTGTTGATCTCTTCGCGACAGTGTCCGAAGATCCCTCGGACGCCCTGGTGCCTTCCGGCGGAACGGTCCAGTTCAAGATCGGTGGAGTCGATCTGGGTGCCCCGGTCGCGGTTGTGGACGGAGTTGCCAAGCTGCCGCACGTATTCGGAGCAGAAGGCACCTTTGCAGTCTCGGCTGTATTCAGTGGATCCGGTGTGTTCACGTCGTCCACTGCGGAGTCTGTCGACGTCAATGTCACGGTTCCGACCCCGTCGGATGTCGAAAGCTCTACGTCGTTGACGGCTCCGTCCTCGGCAAAGGTCGGCACGGCGGTGCAGCTGAAGGCTGTGGTCAGTTCTTCCGGCGCGACGTCGGGAACCGTCCAGTTCTTCGACGGAACGACTCCGATCGGAACTGCCGTTGATGTTGTCGGTGGGCAGGCTGTGTTGAGCCACACCTTCACCACGACCGGCAACCATTCGATCACCGCGGTCTACAGCGGCGCCCAGGGTGTCACGGGTTCCACGTCGACTGCATCGGTTGTGAACGTCGGCAACGGGGGCGGTGACTTCGGTTCGCTCGGATCGTTGTCGCTGCCGTTCGGTTCCTGATTCTCCGATGATGTGATGCCCCTTGTGCCCCACAGGCGCAAGGGGCATCACTCTTCGCAAATCGATGATTGGTCGTTAGCGGAACTATCGGCAATTCGTGATTTTTTGTCGGTATTTGTCCGAAAAAACTGATACAAGTACTACTTTTGACGGGTACTGTACGGGCGTCCAGCTTCAATTCTGATTTTCGCTCTGTTCGAGTATTCCGAGAGAAGAACCAATGCACATCTCGACGCTCCGGCACTGTGCCGCGCCCCTGACCGGCGCTGCCCTGGTGGCCGGGATGCTGCTTATAGGTGGTGGGCAGGCCGCTGCGCAGACCACCACGACCTCGTTCAAAAGTACGTGCCGCGCATCGGCGACCATCAACGTCGACAAGACCAAAGACGATTCCGTCATCGTCAATGCGCCGACCACAGTGGTATCCGGAGAGACATTCACATTCACGATTCAGCCGGGCCCGGCTTCATACCCGGACAGTGATTCCGGTGCGACTACCAGCAATCTGTCGAGGTTGAAGTTCGATTTCGAGATTCCGAACAACACGACATTCGTTCAGGCCGCGGTGCTGCCGAACACGGGTAAGAACCTCGATGGGGTTCCGGCAGGCGTGCTGAGGATCAACACGTCGGGTTCAGCCGATTCGGCAGGGCCTCTGCTTCGGTTGTCGGGCAACAACGAAGTCATCGCCAACGGCACTTCGAACAGCACCAACAGCGAAGGGGGAATCCGTGCTCCCAAGCTCAAGAAGAATCTTGACGGATCGTCCAACAGCAACGGGGACAGTTGGTTCCAGATGCCGGCCGTCGAGGTAACCGTCGTCGCAGGCACCGCCGGGACGGCCATCACTCCGAAGGTGCGGACGTCCGGCAGCGCCGGAAGTTACAACGCAAGCGAGAATTTCAGTACCCAGCTCGCCAAAGCAACTTTTCTCGGTGGAACCCAGTGGGCGCCGACCAAGTGTTCTCCGCGGGACGGAACGGGATCGGGGCTCAATCGTGGCGCAGGCGCGCTGGCGACCATCGCAGTATCGAGTGCTGATGCACCCTCGACCACACAGCTCAACCTACCGGCCTCGACATACGTAGGCACCGAGATAACCCTGACTGCAGGCGTTTCCGGTGGAACATCCGGTGGCACGGTTCAGTTCAAGGACGGAGACAACCTGATCGGTGGACCGGTCGCGGTTGTCAACGGCACCGCCGCGCTTCCACACACGTTCACGACGGCCGGCGACCACAGCGTCACTGCCGAATACAGCGGCGTATCCGGAGTCTCCGGATCGACATCGGCGCCCAAGGTGATCAAGGTCCAGTCCGCACGCACTGCGACATCGGTTGCAGTCACCGCGCCCGAGAATTCGGCGATCAACGTGCCAGTGGACTTGAGCGCAACAATCTCACCGACACCGACGGGTGGCACGGTTCAGTTCAAGGACGGATCGAACAATCTCGGTGCGCCGCAGCAGGTTACCTCCGCCCAGGTCAAGCTGACCACCTCCTTCACAACTCCCGGACAGCACTCGATAACTGCGATCTACAGCGGAACAACCGAATTTGCCGGCTCGACGTCAACTCCACAGATCGTCGGAGTCGCAGCAGCAGATTCGGTGACGACAACATTCGTCAACCTTTCCGGGTCGGCTGCGACCGGTGACCAAGTAGCGCTGTCCGCATCAGTCTTCCCGACGCCCACTGGCGGAACGATTCAGTTCAAGGACGGTGGAGTCGATATCGGTGCCCCTGTCGAACTCGTCGGAGGGACAGCAAACCTTACCCACAGTTTCGATTCGGCAGGCAGTCATTCGATCACCGCGATCTACTCGGGAGCGGCGGGCTTCACAGCCTCGACGTCGCTACCGAAGACGATCACGATCGATGACGGAATCTCCGGCACCACGACGGTAGTCACCGTGCCGGAATCGGCATCGACTCGGAACCCGGTCGAGTTGCGCGCGACGATCAATCCCGCACCAGCGGGTGGCACCGTTCAGTTCGCCGACGCGGGAGTGCCGCTCGGCGATCCGGTTGCCGTCGACAACGGTGTAGCTGTCGTCACCCATTCCTTCACGACGGCTGGAACGCACGCGATCACTGCGCTCTATTCCGGTGATCCGACATCCGCAGGATCGGTTTCGACGGCGCAGAGCATCGAGGTGACGTCCTCCGATGTGGCTACGTCGACAACGGTGACCGTCCCGGCGACCGCCCGGACCGGCGGTGCCGTAGATCTGAAGGCATCGGTTGAACCGAAGCCTTCCGGTGGCACCGTCCAGTTCACGAACGCGGGCTCGCCTATCGGATATCCGGTCAACGTGGTCGATGGTGTCGCGACGCTCAGCCACGTCTTCACGAATTCCGGGTCTCACGATATTGCCGCTGCGTTCAGCGGCGCTGTCGGATTCGACGGTTCCACGTCCGCCCCGGGCACCGTGGAGGTCAGTCTCGCGGATCTCGGCACCGCCACTCTGCTCAGTGTTCCCGGCGAAGCAAAGACCGGCGCCGCCACCGACCTTTGGGCTTCGGTGTTCGAATTGCCGAGTGGGCAGCCTGTTTCGACCGGTGGAACCGTTCAGTTCTCCGACGGAGGGGTCAGCCTGGGTGCGCCGGTGTTCGTATTCGACGGAGTCGCCAAGCTGACACATACTTTCTCCACTACGGGTGCACACGAGATCGTTGCGACCTACAGCGGATCCGAAGGCCGTAACGGCTCGGCAGCGCAGGCACGTTCGATCAACGTGTCGCAGGCGACTGCGTCGGACATCTCGACCGCCACCGTCATATCCGTACCCGGCACAGTCACGGTGGGTTCGCAAATTTCGTTGAGCGCCAACGTCATCGCCTCGGAGACCGCAGGTGGAACCGTGCAGTTCATGGATGGCGACACACCAATCGGTCAAGCGGTTGTACTGGTCAACGGCGTTGCCACCATGGGGCATACCTTCGACAAGGTGGGTGCTCACCCGATTACCGCTGTCTACAGCGGTGCTGCCGGATTCTCCGGCTCGACGTCGGCGGCTACTTCCGTCCTCGTCGAAAAGGCCTCGACCGGCAACGGTGGCGGCGGATCCAGTGATTTTCTTCCGTTCGGTTCCTGACCTTCGTGCGTTGCTAGCTGAGGAGTATTCGTGTCTGTGAGAAGAAGTTCCGCGGTTGTGGTGGCGGCGTTGGTCGGCGGTGTATTGGTGGCCGGTGGTGTTGCTTCGGCGGCACCGTCGTCGTCGCCGCCCGTGGAGAAGAGCGTCGACTTCAAGTTGGGGTGTGACGGCTACGAGCATTTGGCCGTTGACATCTCGGATGTGTTTCATTCGACGGGTGTGACGGTGTCGGCGCCGGAGAAGGTAGTGGCAGGGTCGACCTTCACGTACCGGGTGCAACCGAATGCGATGTCAGTGCCGACAGGTGGCCATGCGGGTCGCAGTGTCGGTAAGTGGACACGACTGAAGTACGACTTCGACATTCCTTCGGGTGTGTCCTTCGTGGATGCGCGAGTGGTGACAGGTTCATCGTCGAATCTGTCAGGTGTGGCTCCGTCGGTGATTCGGATCAACGACGGCGGTTCGCCGGATGGTGCGGGTACGCATCTACGTATTTCGGGGAACAACCAGACTGCTGACTCGAACAACAAGGGCAGCAACGGCCCGAGCTCGAGCAAGAACAGCGACGGCGGAATCGAGGTCGCAGCGGGGAATACCTTCCGGTTGCCGGCGATCGATGTGACGGTGGTTGCCGGTGCCGCCGGCAGCACGGTGCAGCCGAAGTTGCGTGCAACCGACGGTGATTCGGGCTCGTTCAATTCACCGAAAAACGCGTTCACGTTCCTGCAGTACGAGACGTTGTGGCCGGGGTACTGGGAGCGGTACAACTGCTCGCCGCGTGATTCGAACAATGGTGGATTGAATGCCGGTGGTCAGGCGCTGGCCACTGTCAACGTCGTCACACAGGTGGGCACGACAACAACCCTCACATCCGGAACGACGGCCACCGTCGGCCAGTCGACGGACCTGGTAGCGCAGGTCTCGCCGGCGCCGACCAGCGGCACCATTCAGTTCAAGGACGGTGGAACCGACATCGGTACTCCCGTCACCATCGTCAATGGTGTTGCCACACTGCCGCATACCTTCACAACAGCGGGGAGCCATTCCATAACCGCCGCATACGACGGGGTTCTCGAGTTTCTCGGATCCACGTCGTCGGCACAGACGGTGAACGTCGCGGCACCCAATGAACATACGAGTACGTCGGTCACCGTGCCGGCGAGCGCTGTCGAGCAGACATCCGTCGAGTTGAACGCATACATCTCACCGGCAACCGACGGTGGAACGGTGCAGTTCAAGGACGGTGGGATCGACATCGGAGGTGCGATTCCGGTGACGGCCGGAGCAGCGAAGCTCGGCCACACTTTCACCACAACCGGCGCGCATTCGATCACCGCAGTCTATTCCGGCACTGCAGGTTTCGACGGTTCGACCGCCGAGGCGCAGACAATCGAGATCTCGAGTGCCACGCAAGACACGACCACGACACTCCAGGTGCCTCCCACCGCGAACAAGGACGCTGTCGTCACATTGACGGCAACCGTGAACCCGCAACCCAACGGTGGAACCGTCCAGTTCAAGGACGGTGGAGTGGCGATCGGTGGCCCGGTGGCAGTGAGTGGCGGAATTGCCTCTGTCTCCCACACGTTCACCGCTACCGGCACACATGACATCACTGCCGAATACTCGGGTGTCGCAGGCTTCGGTGCGTCGAATTCCCAAATTTCGACCGTCACAGTGGCTCTCGTTCAACAGAACACGACCACAGTGCTCAGTGCTCCGGTCGCTGCCTCGACCAGTGCAGCAGTCGATCTGACTGCGGTGGTCTCGCCGACACCAAGCTCGGGAACCATCCAGTTCAAAGACGGCGCGGCGAACATCGGGAGTGCAGTAGCCGTGGTCAACGGATCGGCGACACTCTCACATCAGTTCACCGCCAACGGTGCACACAGCATCTCGGCCGTGTACTCCGGCGGTGCAGAATTCGGCGGCTCGATCTCGGCACCCAAGACCGTGGCTGTGTCGACTGCAGCAGTTGACTCGGCGACTACCGTGACTGTTCCGCCCAGTGCGAACACCGGAAACGCCGTCGACCTCAAAGCCGCTGTGTCGCCCGCGGGCAACGGTGGAACGGTGCAATTCAAGGATGGCGGTACGAACATCGGCGGTGCGATTGCGGTGACGAATGGTTCAGCGACGCTCAGCCACACCTTCACCGCGGCCGGCTCGCACGACATCACGGCGGTGTTCTCGGGAACTAACGGGGTGAACGGATCGACATCCAGTGTTCAGTCCGTCCAGGTGAGTGTTGCCGATCAGGGTTCCGTTACATTGCTCAGCGTGCCCGGCGAAGCGAAAACCGGTGTGGAAACGGACCTGTGGGCGAGCGTCCGGACGTCGACTGACGGAATTGTCGGAGAAGGCACCGTGCAGTTCTTCGACGGCGGCGTTGCGATCGGTGGTCCGGAAGCTGTGACGGCTGGCGCTGCCGGCTTGTCCTACACGTTCACGACCACGGGACCTCACACCATCACCGCGGTGTATTCAGGCGGCTCGGGAATCATCGGGTCAACGGCACTGGCACGCACGGTGAACGTCACCGCTCCGGCTCCGTCCGACATCGCAACAGCCACAGGAATAACCGTTCCCGGCAGTTCGACCGTCAACAAGTCGGTAACTCTCTCCGCCACTGTCACCTCGGTGCAGAACGGGGGAACCGTGCAGTTCATGGACGGGGATACGCCGATCGGTGAGGCTGTGGCGGTAATCAACGGGATCGCTGCCCTCAACCACACATTCACGACGACCGGTGTCCACTCGATCAAGGCGATTTACAGTGGCGCAGCCGGATTCACGGGGTCCACGTCCGATGTCCGCACCGTCCAGGTCAACGCGGCGCCCGGTGACGGCGGCAACGGCGGTACCGGTTCGCTCGGAACGGGATCATTGGAGTCTCTTCCGTTCGGTTCCTGACCTGGTCACAGCATCTGCAGTATTCGAATACCGTCGACGGGAGTAGCTATGTCACATCAACAGTTCTGCGATTCAGGTTGGAGAAGTTTCCATGTCGCGTAACCTGATTCGCCGTGGCATAGCCCTCGTCGGCGTCGCTTCAGTGGCGTTGCTGACGGTCGGTTCCATCTCGGCTACCGTCTCCTCTGCTGCGACGGCAACCGTCTCCGAGGGCAAGTACCGGTTCACGCGCAGTTCCAACGTCGACACCGTGTATCTCGGTGACAAGATCACGTACACAACTGCCCTCACCAAGTCCGGTATCGACGGGTACATCAACACCTTCGTCGATGTACACCCCGCCTGCCTGACGTACGAAACGGGCTCTGCGAAACTGACGCGAGGGTCTACGTCGTCGATCACTCCGTCGTCCGTCACGGGAACGTCAGTCACTGTGACCAATGCCGGCTGGCTGGTCAACGGAAACAATCCATGGACATTCAGCGTGACGTACCTCGTCACGGATTCCTGCGCGTTCGGTGCACTCGGTGGTGGCGTCACAGCCAGGGGCACCGTGATGGGCAGCAGTGGTTTCGGAGTCTCCGAAGATCATTCCACCATGGGACCGTCGGTGACGGTTGCCAAGCGTGACACCACCACTACGCTGTCTGTGCCGGCCACCGCGACGGTGGGCTCGTCGGTAGACCTGACGGCGACAGTCGGGCCCAACAACGTGCCGGGGGCTGTCCAGTTCAAGGACAACGGCAGCAATATCGGGTCCCCTGTCACCGTCAGTGGTGGTGTGGCCACATTGGCTCACTCTTTTGGATCCGTTGGCTCACGCTCCGTGACAGCGGTATTTACGCCAAGTGCGGTGGCGTACGCGAGTTCGACATCCGCCGCCGCGAACGTGGCGGTCTCGAACCCCGTTCCGGTGGATGTGCAGACGACGACGTCGTTGTCGGTTCCCGCGACGGCGATTGCGGGTACTGCGGTTGATCTGACCGCTACCGTGGCTCCGAACAACGCTGTGGGTTCGGTGCAGTTCAAGTCGAACGGTGCGGCGATCGGTTCACCGGTGACAGTCTCCGCGGGTGTTGCGACATTGAGTCATGCGTTCGATGTTGCTGGCGCTCAGAGTGTTACGGCTGACTTCACCGCTGGTGCAGGGTTCGTGAGTTCGTCGGCGT